>DASYHQ010000015.1 GCA_035998445.1 Tepidisphaeraceae bacterium
CTGGCGCAAGCGTGAGTGCCCGCCGAGCGAGTTCTTCCAGAACCCGTGGTGGCCGCACAGCCGCCCGCTGTGGGACTACGTCGGGCGGTTGTCGGCGGCGATGTCGGCCGGGCGGCACGTGGCGCCGGTGGCGTTGTACTACCCGACCGAGCACGCCTGGACCGCCATCAGCGCCGGCGCGCCCAAGCCGTACCCTGATCTTCCGTCTTACTGGCCATGGCCGATGTCGGCGGCAGGACCACATCCGGTTTACGCCACGGATCTGGCGATGCAGCAGATCGCCCGAGCGTTGACGGCCGGCCAGTACGACTACGACTTCGTCGACCGACACGTAACTGCGCAGGCCCGCGTCGCGGACGGCCAGCTACGGACGGCCGTGGAATCGTTCCGCGCCGTGGTGGTGCCACCGATCGACGTGATCGACGTCGCCGTCCTACATCAGCTTGCCGCCTTCGCCGAGCAAGGAGGAATTGTCATCTTCGCACATCGGATGCCAACGACGGCCCTGCCGTGTGGGGGAGGGCCGACGCAGTCGAAGCTGTCCGATGGCTGGACGGACGCCGTCGATTCACTCGCACGTTTGCCTCGTAGCGGCACGGTCCCGTTCGGGCGAGGGCATGTCGGGTTCGTCCCCTTCGGCGAGGCGGGGGTGCTTGCGCTGCTCGCCGATCACGTGCCCGCCGACGTGCGCGTCGTGTCGTCACCCCAGGCGCGTCAGCTGCGCACCATGGACCGCGACCGTGGGTACTTCAAGGAGACGCGACTCGTCCCCCGTCGCGCCGCGTTGACCTATCATAGGCGGCGGCTGACCGACGGCGACGCGTACCTGCTGGTGAACGAGTCGGATCTCGATCTTGAGCTTGCGGTGGAACTGTGCGGCGGGCCAACCGCTGAGATATGGGATGCATCCACTGGCCATCGCGCCGCGCTTGAGGCGACCGCCGCTTCCACGGCGGGTCATGTCCGGATCGCCCTTGCGCTCCGCCCCCAGGAATCGCAGATCGTCGTGCTCGGCCCAACGACAGCGCTATCCGCCGCACCGGCGGTTGATGGTGGCTTGGAACACGCGCTGACGCCGGAAGCATGGATCGTCGAGATTGACGACCGCACGATCGAGGTGGGCGCAGAACTGCAGACTTGGGACGCGTGGGGCGATGGCCAGTTCTCCGGAATCGCGACGTACACGACGCATTTCACGGTCCCGGCGGGTACAGAGACGAGCCATCGTTGGATGGTCGACCTAGGGCAGGTGTTCGAGACTGCGTCGATCAGCGTCAACGGCATGCGCCAACGACCGATGTGTTGGTCGCCGTACCGGTGGGACGTCTCCGACGCCATCAAATCCTCCGACGTCGAGATCCGCGTCGAGGTCGCCAATACCAACCTGAATGCCTTCACGGGAATCGAACGGCCCAGCGGCCTGTTGGGGCCCGTTCAGTTGCAGGGGTGGCGCCGTTAAGCAGCGCTAGCATCACCAGCAGTCCCGGACGGCCTTCTCCCCGACGTCTATGCGATGACGTGCGAGGCCGGCTAAGGAGCATCAATGTCCGTCGTAACCGCGCCCGAAGAACCCTCGACTGCCGTAACGCCGACGACCAAACCGCTGGGTACGGGGCGGATGGTCGGCTGGGGGCTTGGCGGCTTCGTCGAGAATCAGATGAGCAACGGCCTCGTTGCGCTTGTACTCCCCATCTACAACGTGGGGCTAGGTATCAACGTGGTGTGGTTGGGCTGGGCGATGGCCATCCCGCGGCTGCTCGACGCGCTGACCGACCCCTTCATCGGCCACATGTCCGACAACACGCGCAGCCGCCTTGGTCGACGGCGGCCGTGGATGATCGGGGGCGCGCTGCTCTGTGCCATTTCGTTCGTGCTGGTGTGGTGGCCACCGTTGAGTTGGAGCGATCATTGGCAGTTTGCGTGGTTCGCCTGGTTCACCGCGATCGGGTTCTTGTGCGCCGGCCTGTTCGCGATCCCGTACAACGCGCTCGGGTTCGAGATGACCGACGACTCCGCCGAGCGCACGCGGCTGCAGGGATGGCGGTTCTTCTTCATCATCATCAGCGGTCTCATGGTCGGGTGGATGTATCGACTGTCGTTTCACCCATGGTTCACTGGACAAGCGGTCGAGGGCGTGCGGCCTGAGGTAATCGGTGCTCGTTGGGTGGCCATTCTGTGTGGCCTGTTGATCTTGATCTTCGGGCTGTTGCCGGTCTTCCTGTGCCGCGAACGGGTCGAGTTCCAGCGCCAGCCCCGCATCCGACTGAAGGAGGCGGGCCGACTCACGTTGCGGAACCGCGTCTTCCTGCGGTTCGTCGCGTTGGTCACGATCTCGCTGCTCGGGGTCGGGCTCGTCGGCCCCCTCGGGTTGTACATCAGCATCTACCACGTGTGCCAGGGCGACACGAAATTCGCCGCTACGATAGCCGCCATCGGCAGCGTGCTCAGTACCGGCGCGGCGATCGGGTTCATCCCGGTCATCACGTGGATCGCTGGTCGCATCGGGAAGGTGCGCACGCTCATGAGCGGGCAAGTGGTCGCCTCGATCGGCGCCGCGTCCAGCTGGTTCCTGCTGCGGCCGGACATGCCGTACCTGTCATTGGTGCCGGTTGTGTTCTACGCATTCGGGATCGGCTGTTTCCTGATCCTACATGGTTCGATCATGGCCGAGATTTGCGACCTCGATGAACTGCATAGCGGCCTGCGGCGCGAGGGCATGTATGGCGCGGTGTCCGCCTTCGTCGGCAAGCTCGTGGCGTCGCTGTTGACGGTCGTCAGTGGGTACGTGTTGGTGATCTCGGGCTATCGCGAGGGGGCCACGCAGTCGGCCGACGCGATCTGGAACATGCGCGCCCTCTTCGCATTCGTGCCCGCGGCATGCCTGATGATCGGGCTGGCGTTGACGCTTCGCTTTCCCGTAACGACGCAATCGGCCCTGCAGGTTCGAACGATGCTCGAAGCGCGGCGGGTAGAGAGGAGTAGCGGTGAAGCCTGATTTGCTCAACGCGCCGATCCTGATGTGCCTTCTCGCTACGATCGCGCACGCTCAAGAGAAGGTGACCGTTCGCGCGAACGCGCCGCTGAAGGGCGCGGCCGGCGGGGCGTCCGACACGCGATACACGGGATTTTTGCACTCGCTGACGCCGACGCTGCCGGACCCCGACCGCTTTGAGGCGCTCAAGCCGGCCAACTTCCGCACCGGCGTGCTGACGAACATCAACGGCGGCGTCGTGACCGGCGACTTCGCCAACTACGCCCGCGTCCGCGCCGCCGGCGCGACGTTCGAGTACCTCATGAGTGACGCGGTCTATACCAAGGACCCAGACTCCGTCGAGTGGCCCGGCGGCGCGAAGGATCCCGATTACGTCAAGTGGGATGCGTTGGTCGACACGAAGATTGCCTCCGCGAAGGCCGCCGCGGGCGGCGAGTACGTCGGCCGCTGGGACATTTGGAACGAGCCGGACTTCAGCGTCGGCCCCGGCCAGTACTTCTGGCCCTACCAGGACGCCGACGGCGCCCAGCAGTTCTTCGAGACCTGGCGCCGCGCCCACAAAAAGGTTCGCGCGGGACTGCCCGGCGCGCAGATCGTCGGCCCCAGCATCGCCGTCCTCAACGGCCTTGGCGGTCAGCTCAACACGTACCCGGACACGGGCAAGCACATCACGATGGACGCGTTCCTCAAGTACGCCAAGGCCAACGACGTGCTGCCAGACGTTCTGACGCTTCACGCGTTCGACAAGGACGCCGTCGGCCCACGCCTCGCGGGTACGCGCAAGCTGCTGAAGGACAAGAGGATCACTGGCGTGGCCCTGGGCGTCAACGAGTACATTGGCCATCACGAGCAGACGCGGCCGGGCGTCCTGCCGCACTACTTCGCTGCCATGCAGGCCGCAGGCGTTGTGTACGGCGTGCACGCCACGTGGCCTGACGCACGCCCCGACCGAGCGACGCCGACCACCGTCTCCAACGCCTACAACGACTCGCTCAACGGCCTGCTGACCGACGACACGAAGCAGCCGCGCAGCACGTGGTGGGTCTACAAGCGCTACGCCGAGTTGAGCGGCGCCATGGTGCAGGTGGACGCGGGCCCAACGGTCAACGGTTTGGCGTCGGTCGACGCGCAGGCTGACGTGGCGACGGTGCTGCTGGGGCGCGACTACGAGGATTTCGGCTGGATGCCGACGCCACCGGCCGAGGCGCCAACGGCGGTCGTGCTGCAGCTGAGCGGCCTTGTCGCAGCGATGGGCATCACCGGCGGCACGCCGCTGAAGGTGGAACTGCAGCGCATCGCCGACAGCGGTTACGCCGCGTACGCCGAGGGCGGCCCGACGTCATTGGTCCTGCCGATGACCGCCGGGCGGGCCACCCTGAACGTGCCGCTGGCTGACTTCGGCTGGACCGACGCCTACTTCATCAAGGTCACCGCCGCGCCGAACCCACAACGTTAATAGGTGTTGCCGAGAATGTTGTGGGTTGCCTCACTCGACGCCGAAGGAAGTGCTATGGCGAGGCGATCGAGATGTACTGGATCCAATCTTTGGTCCGACAGCGTCGCTCGGGTTGCAACGCATCGCTGTTTTGATGTGAAGAGCTATATCATGGAGATTCGTATGTATCGCAACGAAGACAAACTACGTTCTACGCCCGGATTCACTCTCGTCGAGCTGCTCGTCGTGATCGGCATTATCGGCGTGTTGATCGCCATCCTGCTGCCTTCGTTGGCTGCGGCTCGCCGCCAAGCTCGCACCGTTGCGTGTGCATCCAACCTTCGCCAGCTCGGCTTGGTATACGCAATCTATGCGACCGAACAACGCGGGCGGTACGTGAAGCCGATCCCGGCCGAGAACTGGCCGGTGGGCGGCTTGAACGTCAACAGTGGCGCGGCGGCCGATCCGTTGGATACGTCCCGCATTATTCCGGGTGTGACCGCGGGACCCGGTCTACTCTTTCAGGCAAGTTATCTGAAGGACCCGCGCATTCTCTACTGCCCCGCCAGCGACGAGGGCCTTGCCCGGGCAGAGCGCGATAAGTGGTGGGACGAGAGCAACTGGTTCGCGAGCTTCCTCGGCTACTCGGTTTACGCGAACTACCGGACCATGGCAGTGCCGGGCGACCCGACCCATGCCGAGCCCGTCCCACTGCCGACCCTCATCGCGGATCGACCCGAATCCCCTGGTGACCGGGTGCTGGCGACGGACGCGATGGCGGTGGCCAACAGCGGCGCGGTAAGCGGTTGGGTCAACCATCGCAGTCGAAGCGGAAGCGGCAACGATATCGGCGGCACCATCGTGCAGTTCGACGGCGGCAACGTGCTGCTGAACGACGGCAGCGTGACGTGGCGCCCATGGAAGGACGTCCAGTCGCGTTTCACGCGTGCAGGCGTCTCCTTCTATTTTTGATATTTCTCGTCCCGAAACAGCCGCGACTGGAGTCACCGATGCGAACTTCAAGCCTCCTGAGCCATTCGTGGTTGCTCATGGCCCTGGCCGGGGCGCCGGTCGTCACGAGGGCAGAGGGTGCCACGAACATTGTGGTGATCGTCACCGACGAACACGGTTACGCCGACCTTGGCGTGCAGGGGATCGTCCGCGACGTGCGAACGCCGCACCTCGATCGCCTGGCGCGAGAGGGCGTCCTGTGTACCAATGGTTACGTCACCGCCCCACAGTGCAGTCCGTCCAGGGCCGCTTTATTGACGGGCCGATACCAGCAACGGATCGGCATGAACTCGATCGCCGACATGCCGCTGCCCTTGGAAACGATCAGCCTCGCAGAGCGCTTAAAGCCCGCGGGGTACACGAGCGCCACCATCGGAAAATGGCATCTGGAGCCGACGCCAGCTTCGGAACGGTGGCTGCGGCAGAACAATGTCGGCCTTCTTGCGCCAGATCACTTGGTTCCCTATTTCCCGGCCGCGCATGGGTTTGATTTCCACTACACGAGCGAACTGAACGGCTACT
The DNA here is from genome assembly GCA_035998445.1 of Tepidisphaeraceae bacterium. NCBI lineage: Bacteria > Pseudomonadati > Planctomycetota > Phycisphaerae > Tepidisphaerales > Tepidisphaeraceae > Tepidisphaeraceae bacterium. The sequence goes on from DASYHQ010000015.1 coordinate 5,961, forward strand.
TCGTCAATTATGAAATGACGGGAATAGCCCGGGATCCCGGTTGGGTCACGCATGAGGGCTTCCGCGTGGACCTGCAGACCGAGGCCGCCCTGGCGTTCATCAAGGAACATCGTGGCGGTCCTTTTCTGGCCTACGTCAACTACATGGCCCCGCATACCCCTCTGGAGATCCCGCTCAAATATCTTCAACCCGAATGGGAGAGCCTGCCGACGCGTAGGCAAGCCGCGCTCGCGATGATTTCTGCCGTCGACGACGGTGTCGGGAGGCTCGTGAAGCTGTTGGAGGAGCTAAAGATCCAGGAGGACACCCTGATCTTCTTCATCAGCGACAACGGCGCTCCTCTGCACGGCCAGAAGGACTCGCCGTTGGACACGGACCACGGCGGCTGGGATGGCTCGTTGAACGCCCCCCTCCTCGGTGAGAAAGGAATGCTGGCCGAGGGCGGCATCCGGGTGCCCTTCATCGTGAACTGGAAGGGCAAACTACCCGCGGGGAAAAAATACGATGGGCTGGTGTCCAGCCTGGATATCGTGGCCACCTCCAATTCCGCCGCGGGTCTGGCCCCGGATCCCGACTTGGAAGGCGTGGATCTGCTGCCGCTCCTAACGGAGGAGCGTGAGGCGTCGAGCCGAATCCTTTTCTGGCGATTCTGGACGCAGACCGCTGCGCGTGAGGGGAACTGGAAGTATCTCCGGGTGGCCGATCGCGAGTTCTTGTTCGACCTGTCAGACGATAACGGCGAGACCACGAACTTGGCAGTTCGTCAGCCGGACAAGCTGGCAAAACTCCGCGAGAAGACGCGAGTATGGGCCGACGAACTGCAACCTTCGGGCTTCCCGACCAACAAGCCAAACAGCCAGGAAATAGTCTGGTTCCGCCAATATTACGGCGAAATTCTCGATTAGCGTCCGATGCCCGATGGGTGACCCCGACGCCAGGTGCTGTACAACCTACAAACCGTATTGAGCGGGTAGAGTTGGCCGGGCGACCGATGTCGCTCAGAATCCTCGTGACGCGGCGGTCCGTCATCACCTTTTTTGCGGCCAGCGTAGCGATTATTTCGCTCAATAACGAGATCGTTCAACCCCGTTCATCCAACCGTCCAAGCGGGCCGGTTGGTTGTGTGAAATGACCTACTTCATGATCAACGCGACATGGCGCACATCGAGACTGACGAGTGCGGCGCGCCAGAGTTCCTCTCCAATGGCAGCAAGATCGTCACCTGTCCCGGCGCGCAGGGGAAGCCGGACCCGCTGGCGGTCGACCAGCTGGTAGTCCGCCGGACGGGCATCCACTTCCCCAACCGCGCGTGTTTAACCTGACGCCGGCGAGCGAACTGGGCACGGACAACACGCCGGCCGAGGTTGCGGCGTGGTCGGCGGTCGCTAAGCGGCAGACGGATTCGAACGAGAAGTACCGCCGTATCTCGGCAGAAACCGCGCCCTTAATCGCGCCCGAAACTATTTCATGACATGAAAAAAGCCCGGAAAAACCGGGCTTCTTGATACCCCCAAGGGGAGTCGAACCCCTGTTCACCGGCTGAGAACCGGTTGTCCTAGGCCACTAGACGATGGGGGCGTCTGCTGGGTCGCGGGGCGTTGGCCGACCTAGGGGAGGGGGATTATGGGGAGAAAATGGCGCGGAGTCAAGGCATCGTGGCGAGCGCGCGGGTGATGGCTTCGGGCGGGCAGCCGATGTCGGCGATGGTGATGTTTCCCAGCCACGGTTTGGCGTGAGCGTGGGCGAAACCGGCCTTTTCGCCGACGAAAGTCACCGTTTGCGTGGCGCGGATGCAGGGGCCCAGCGGCAGGCCGGTGTCGCAATCGAGACCGCTGGGGAGGTCGATCGAGAGGATGGGGCGGTTTGAGTCGATCACCGCGTTGATGATCTCGCCGGCGTCGCCGCGTGGGGCGGAGGTGAGGCCGGTGCCAAAGATGGCGTCGATGATCAGGTCGGTGGGGGTGCTCGCGATGAGGTCGGTGGACGCGGGGCGTGCGGGCAAAGCCATCGCCTGCACGATCTGCCAGTTGATGAAGGCGTCGCCCTTGTAGGCGGCGGGGTCGACGGAGAGGGCGATCGTCACGCGGACGCCGCGCGAATGCAGGTGGCGGGCGATGGCTAGGCCGTCGCCGCCGTTGTTGCCACCGCCGCAGAGAATGAGGGCATGGGGTGATGCTGCATGTCGTAGCATTGCGCTCGCGACGTCGGTGGCGCCGCGGGCGGCGTTCTCCATCAGCACGATGCCGGGGATGCGGTATTCCTCGATCGACAGGCGGTCGACCTCGCGGACCTGCGCACGGGAGAGGCGAAGCGGGGGAGTCGTCATCGGATGATTTTAGGACGTTGCGCCACCGGCGCCGTTCCCATTTTGTTCTCATTTCGCCGCAGGAGCGCCGCTCTGAGCTCCTGCGGCGAAAAAGTGGCGAGGCAAATCTAGTTTTGAAACTGCGGATGAGCTGCAGCGCGTCGAGCGAATATCGCGACGCAGCGGTCGACTAATTAGTCCGCCGTGCCCGGCGGCAGCGAAGGCTCTTCCTGCAGCAGCATGCGCAACTCGTCGGCCGACAGGATCGGCTCGTCCGGGTGCATCTCCATTTCATCGGGCTCGCTGGCGGACACCGGCACTTCCGGTTCCACGCGCTGCACGATGACGGGGGGCGCCTCTATCACCGGCGAGATGCCAATGCGATGCAAACCGTCCTCGGCCAGCAGGCCGTCGGCGCCCATCGACATCGCCTGCGCCAGGGCGGCCTGTCGGCCGTCGGTGTGCGTCAGCCAGACCTCGATCTGCGGGTACCGCCGGCGAAGGGCGGAGATCATCGCCAGCTCTTCGCGGTACAGGCTGCTCAGGCTGATTATGATCGCGCGGTAGCTCGTCGGGTGTTTCGCCAGCTCGGCGACGGCCGCGTAGGGGTCGTCGGCGTCGGCGCAGCTGTAGCCCAACTGTTCCAGCAACGCGCGCGGTTGCTGGCGCGATGCGCTGCTGGCGACGAGCAACGCTCGCCCGCTCGGCCGTAATACTGGCATGCTCACTGCTGACATCCCGCTCCCATTCGCTTCGGGGAGTATAGCTGTTAAGCCCTCGGGTTGCGACGCAAAAGTCGGCCACTCGGCTCACATCGCCAAGTAAACTGCCCAAGCGAGCCCGTGCAGCATCGCGATCGCGTACAGCATGAACGTGAACTTCGGTTTATGCAGCTTGTGGCGGAACGTCTTGCGGCCGACGAATGCGCCGGGGAAGCCGCCAGCGAAGGCGAGGGATTGCAGCGTCGCTTCCGGCACGCGCCATTGCCGCCGGGCGGCGCGGCGTTTGTCGATGCCGTAGACGACGAAGGTGATCAGGCTGGCGAGGAGGTAGTAGGCGAGGATCCAGAGCATGAAGGGGATCTGAAAGTGACGAGTGAGGTAGCGGAAGAACGGAGCCCGAATGACGACTCAATAACCAAATCCGAGTGACGAATGACGAATGAAGAGCGCGTCATTCAAACCTGTGTCATCCCGATGGGAGTCTACGGCGACCTGAGGGATCTCGACTGGCGAGGGTTGTTCGACAGTGGGAGATCCCTCAGGTCGGCAAGCCTCCCATCGGGATGACAATTGTGGGCCGGTTCATCATTCTGGTTCTGTCATTGACTCGTCATTCCGGATTCATCCGCCGCTCGAAATCACCCTCACCCTAATCCTCTCCCGTCGTACCGGGAGAGGGAATCAACGCCCGACACTACCGATCGAACTGCGCATCAAACGCGATCGCGCTCGGCGGGAAGTTCAGGCGCTTCACCATCGCGGCCGCCTCGGTCGCGCCGAACTCGCGGTCCATGCGGCTGTCTTCCCATTCCACCGACAGGGGGCCGGTGTACTTCACGTCGTTCAGCGCCACGATCACGCGCTCGAAGTTCACGTCGCCATGGCCGGGGCTGCGGAAGTCCCAGTACCTGCGGTGGTCGGCGAACGTGGTCATGCCGCCGAACACGCCCACCGTGCCGTCCCCCTTGTCGTGCCACGAGTCCTTGATGTGGCAGTGGTAGATGCGGTCGGCGAACGTGTAGATGAACTTCACGTAGTCCACGTGCTGGTAGATCAAATGGCTCGGGTCGTAGTTGAAGCCGAACCGCTTGTGATGCTTCACGGCCTCCAGCGCGCGCTGCGCGGTGGCGATGTCGAACGCGATCTCGGTGGGGTGCACCTCCAGGCCGAAGTTCACGTCGTGCTTCTCGAACGTGTCGAGGATGGGGCCGAAGCGCTTCGCAAAGTCATCGAAACCCTTCTGCCAGTATTCCTGGCTGGTCGGCGGGAAGGCGTAGATGCTGTGCCAGATGCTGCTGCCGGTGAAGCCGTTGACGACCGCGGGAAACGCGATCTTGTCCGGCGACGCATCGCGCAGCTTGCGGGCGGCGATGCCGGTCTCCGCCATGCGCTTCGCGGCCCGCTGGCGCACGCCCTCGGGGTCGCCGTCGCCCCAGACGTCTTCCGGCAGGATGCTCTTGTGCCGCTCGTCGATGTTGTCGCAGATCGCCTGCCCGACCAGGTGGGCGCTGATCGCGTAGCACGACAGCCCGTTGTCCTTCAGGATCTCCCAGCGGGTCTTGACGTACTTGTCGTCCTTGATCGCGCGGTCGACCTCGAAGTGATCGCCCCAGCAGGCCAATTCGAGGCCATCATAGCCGAATTGCTTGGCCTTCTTCGCGAGCGTCTCAAGCGGCAAATCGGCCCACTGGCCGGTGAACAGGGTTACGGGACGTGACATGATGCGGTTCTCCTTGGTTTTCTTGCCCGGCATCTCAATGGAGCGCGGCGTGGCTGTCAACGGTGGAAGGGTGATGTGTTACAGGACGTGGGCGAAGGTTGCGTGTCCGTCGGGGTAAAGGACTTAGCGCGGGTGCCACGGGTGGTACTCCACCCGTGTCTTCGCCGAACCGCGTCACAGCACGGGCGGCGTACCGTTCGTGGCACCCGACGACGTGAAGGCGAGTCATTCCAGATGCATCTGAAATGACTTGAGATGCTTCTGAAATGACTTGAGATACATCTGAAATGACTTCAGATGCATCTGAAATGGCTTTCCACGCCCCCAGGTTCGTCCTATACAAATCGGGTTTGATACCTGCGCGTTGTTCTGCCGTACCACGGGCGGCCCGCCCGTGCCTCTTGAACCAGGACACGGGCGAGCCGGCCGTGGTACGCGCTGGAATCAAACCCAACTCGTCTTATTCGTGTCTTTTCGTGCCGGGTGCCACAGGTCGGCGTACTCGCAGACCTGTGTCTTCTCTGTCAACCTAAGACACAGGTCTGCGAGTACG
>DASYHQ010000016.1 GCA_035998445.1 Tepidisphaeraceae bacterium
GGAATAGGCTTCGAGCAACACGGCCAGTGGCGACTTACTGGTGCGTGAACGCGGCGGCTTCATTCCGCAGGATGTACCGAACGGCCGGCGATCGCGCTACCGAACATGCGCCGAACGGGATGGGTTTTCTACGGAGCCAGACTTGATTCGCTGGGTGTTGCGCTGAATGGGGCTGACTGAAACGAATTTTGGCTTCCGGCTCCACTGCGAGCATGGGCGAGACGCCCATGCCACGGCCGGAACGGGAGCCGCTCTGGACCGGAGTTAAGGACGCCCTCTCGGGTTGGTGGTCCTTAGGTCCACGGGCTTCTTGAAACGAATCATGTGACGTAAACGCGGCGGCATTCGGCACCCTCTCGCGAGGATCGTCACGCTTACGTATTTAGATGTTTGTCTAAGTGTCGAACTGCGTGCCGTGCCGGTACGGGTTGCGACGTGAAGGAGATGCAGCATGTCGGATCAGACGCAATCGCAGACGTTGTTGAAGGGGAAGTTGGCGCTGGTGACCGGTGGGTCGCGCGGCATCGGGGCGGCCATCAGCAGGAAGCTGGCGGCGAGCGGGGCGACCGTGCTCGTGAACTTCGCCAAGTCGGAGAAGGCCGCCAGCGAGGTCGTGGCGGCCATCAAGGAAGCCGGTGGCGCGGCGCACGCAATCGGCGGCGACGTGGCCGACCCGGCGCAGGTGAAGCGCATGTTCGAGACGATCGATCGGCAGCACGGTGGCAAGGTCGACATCGTCGTTAACAACGCCGGCGTTTTCTTGAGCGGGCCATTGACGGATTTCAGCGACGCCGATTTCGAGAAGACGATCGCGGTCAACGTGCGGGCCGTGTTCCTGGTGGCGCGGGAGGCGGCGAAGCGCATGGGGCAGGGTGGGCGCGTGATCACCATCGGCAGCAACCTCGGCGAACGTGCGATAGGCGCGGGCATGAGCGTCTACACCGCCAGCAAGTTCGCGGTCGCAGGCCTCGCCCGCGGGTGGGCGCACGATCTGGCGCCGCGCGGCATCACGTCGAACCTCGTGCAACCCGGCCCGATCGACACCGACATGAATCCCGCCGACGCCACGGTCAACCCCATGGCCGAGAGCATGCGGCAATTGGTCCCCGCCAAGCGCTACGGCACCGGCGACGAGGTGGCCTCGGTCGTCGCCTACCTGGCCTCGCCGGCGGCGCAGTTCGTCAACGGCGCGACGATCAACGTCGACGGTGGGATGAACGCCTAGGGTGCCCGATGTCGGGCCGCCAAACTTGGGCTTCTGGTCCCTCTCCCGTGTAGGCATGGGAGAGGTTAGATGAGGGGAATTCTGGAATGACCAATAACCAAATCCGAATGACCAATGAATGAGCAATGCCCAATGGCTGGGTGCCACGGTTCGGTACTGCAAATCGTGCGGGAGCGGGGCAACCTGCCAAGCACGACTTAGCGTAGCTGATCGTGGCACCCCGCAAAGCACGGTTTCCCTTGGGCAAAGCAGGGTTTGCCTTGGGCAAGGTGAAGCGCGCCTTGGGCAAGGTAAGACGTGCCTCAGGTAAGGCAAGGCTTACCTCAGGCGCAGCAAGACGTGCCTCAGGTAAGGTAAGGCTTACCTCAGGCACAGCAAGACGTGCCTCAGGTAAAGCAAGACGTACCTTAGGCACAGCAGGATGTGCCTTAGGCAAGGTAAGGCTTACCTTATGCAAGGCAAGGCCTACCTCATGCAAGGTAAGGCCTGCCTTAGGCACAGTAAGACGCGACTTGGGCTCAACATCGTGGAAGCTACGTGACTCGTCGATTACGTTGGCACGGATGCCATGATGGGGACACAAGTCGGCCGTTGATGCAAGGCGCGATAAAAACAGGGTTGCCGACTGCGGGGCGCAAGGACAACAGCGAAGCTCCCGTCGGCATTGCGTAGGTGAGCAGTCCATCAATCCAACGCGTGTGCTGCCGAGGCCTCTCCCGGCTTACCGGGAGCGGGGACGGTCGTGGCGTCTGATAAACCGGGCGGCAGGTTTGGGGATGGCAAGCGGTTCAGTGGGTTGGCAATCGGGTCGACAGTTGTAACATGGGCCGTGCGATCGGTGCGCCCGCAAGCGCGCCCGGCGCGCACGCGTTGGTCCACAGGTAGGGCGAATATCCACGACGAGCGAACATGATTCATCCCTGGCACGACGTGACTCCCGGCGAAGACATGCCGCAGGAGTTCAACACGATCATCGAGATTCCCTTCGGGTCCAGTGTGAAGTACGAGCTGGACAAGCAGAGCGGTTTGATCAAGCTCGACCGCATCCTCTACTCGGCCGTCTACTACCCGGCGAACTACGGCTTTATCCCGCAGACGCTTGCCGAGGATGACGATCCGCTGGACGTGCTGGTGCTGTGCCAGGAGACGGTGGTGCCGCTGACGCTCATCCACGCGCGCACGATCGGGCTGATGGTGATGCTCGACTGCGGGAAGAAGGACCACAAGATCATCGCGGTGGCAACGGACGACCCCGAGTTCAACAGCTACCGCGAGGCCGCCGAGATGCCCACGCATCGGCTGACGATGCTGCGGCGGTTCTTTCAGGACTACAAGCAACTGGAAGGCAAAGCCGTGGAGGTGGATGAGATCCAGCCGGCGAAGATGGCGTACCCGATTATCGAAGATGCGCTGGCCCGGTACAGCAGGCAACGGCGGAGAGGGTTTAAGTGATCGGACTGCTTGAAGGCCAAGGGGTGGCGAGCCAATCACAGTTGTCATCCCGATGGGAGCCTAAGGCGACCTGAGGGATCTCGATTGGCCGAGAATCGCTGGGCCCTTCGAGATCCCTCAGGTCGGCAAGCCTCCCCGTCGGGATGACATGCGTTGCACGCATGATCGTGGCATGGGCGTCTCGCCCATGCGTGTCAGTAGAACCGCATATTAAATTTGTGGCAGATGTCTTCGACCGCGCAGCTGCGTTGAATGGAATCTCTTGACCCTATCGCATGCATGGGCGAGACGCCCATGCCACGGTGGGCGCTACCGCGCCATCTCGCTCGCCATCGACTTCTTCTCATCCTTGGTCATCTTGCCCTTGTCGCTGGCGGCGGCCATCTTGCGGTGTTCGTCGCGGTTCTCCTGCATCTCGGCGACCGTCTTGGTGTGGACGCGCGCGGCGCCTTCGGTCTGCACCGTCTTGACGCGCGTGCCGTTGCGCTCGTGGGTAGCCAGGCGGTCGACGGCGGCATCGGTCGCGCCATTGGCGCGGTACTGAGGCAGCCACTGGGCCTGGGCGGCCAGCAGCTCGTCGGTCATCTGCCAGACCTCTTCGGGGTTGCAGACGGCGCCCACGAGCGGGTCGTGCAGCATCGCCTGCTTCAGCAGCGTCACGTCGCCGTGCACGGCCGCCTCCATCGCCATCTCCTGTACGCGCACGCTCACGTTGCACGTGGCGGCGCAGGCCAAGGGCAGGTCGCCGACGACGGGCATGTTCAGGCCGTTGCGGTCGACGTAACCGGGGATCTCGATCGTGCAGCCGTTGGGCAGGTTGGTGATGTGGTTGTGGTTCTGAATGTTGAAGTGCCCGCGGTACACGCGGCCGGTCTGCAAACTTTCGATGATGTAGCTGCCGTGCTCTTCACTGCGGCCCTGCTCGGCAATCACCGGGGCGGGCTCGGCGAGCCAGTTGGGGAAGTCGGTCTCGAACCAGTTGCGGCCCTCGGTGCAGACGCGCAGGTAGCCGCCCGTCTCACCGTTGATCCACGAGCTGAGGCTGATCCACTGATTGATCTCGTTGGGGCGCTTGCGATACCAGGGCAGGTATTCAGACAAGTGGCCGTTCGATTCGGTGCTGTAGTAGCCGAAGCGTTTCATCACATCGAGACGGACCTTCTCGTTCTCCTGGAAGTCTTCGACGGCGCTCATCATGTCATACAAGCGGTGGGTGAGGTCCATGCCGCGGAACTGCACCTTGATGTACCAGGTTTGGTGGTTGATGCCGGCGCAGATGATGTCGACGTCGCTGCGTTGCAGCTTCACGTCGGCGCCGAGCATGCCTTCCTTCTTGGCCCACTGTTCGATCGCGCGGGTGATCTGCCAATGTCCACCCTGCACACCGTGGCAGAGGCCGATCGTCGGCACCTTGCCGTACTTGTTGCAGGCCCAGGTGTTCATGGCCATGGGGTTGGCGTAGTTCAGCAGGATGGCGCCAGGCTTGGACACCTCGCGAATGTCGCGGCAGAAGTCGAGCAGCGCGGGGATGGTGCGTTGCGCATACATCAGGCCACCGGCGCAAATCGTATCGCCGACGCACTGGTCGATGCCGTACTTCAGCGGGATGTCGATATCGGTGGCGAAGGCCTCCAGCCCACCCTGGCGAATGGCGCAGATGACGTAGTCGGCGTCCTTCAATGCTTCGCGGCGGTCGGTGGTGGAGATGATCTTCGCCGGCAGCTTGTTGGCGGCGACGTCGCGCTCGCAGAGCTGGGCGGCCATGCTGAGGTTGCGCTCGGAGATGTCGGTGAGCGCGTAGGTCATGTCGGCGAATTCCGGCACCTTCAGCAAATCGTGCATCAACCGCCGGGTCCAACCCACCGCACCGGCACCGATCATCGCAATCTTGATGGCCATAAATCCTCGTCTCATCCGAAGGTGTTGTACATTTGTACGACCTGGAAACTCTGCTAAATCCTAATCATGTCACCAAATGTGCCACTTGCAAGGGTAGGATTGGGATAAGTATAGTCTATTTGTGAGCCATCGGGAGCTACATCATCGGTTGGTGCGCCATCACGCGTGTCGGCGGACGGTCGAGGTGCGGTTTGGGCGGGACCTGCAACTGGCGGTGGGGGTGGAAACGCGCACCGAACCCCGCGAATACGACTGGCCCGGCGAACGTCGCGGCGACGCGCGGCATCCGACGGCGCTGTTCCAATTCGTGCTGGAGGGCTGGGGCAACTTTGAAACGCTCGGCAGGACGCACCGCGTGGTGGCGGGTCAGATGTTCGCTGCGGTCATTCCGTCGGCGCACCGGTACTACCTGCCGGTCGAATCGAGATCGTGGACGTTTCTGTGGTTGATGTTCCGCCAGCCGTACGTTGTCGAACGCGTGCGCGACCGCATCGCCACCAGCGGCCCGTTCGTCACCAGTGCGCCCGACGGGCCGCTGGTGACGAAGATGGCGCGCCTGTTCGAGGGAGTCTGCAGTGCTGACTTTACAGATGGCTTCGCGTTAGAGGCGGCGCTGTTCGATACCGTGCTGGAATGGGAACGGGCTTGCGAGCAGCAGACGTATCCCACGTCGCCGCGCGAGCGCCTGCTGGCCGACGTGCGCGACGAGGTGCTGCAGCGGACGAGCGAACCCACACCGGTCGAACAGCTCGCGGCCCGGTTCGGCATGTCGCGCACGCACTTCACGCACCACTTCAAGGCCACGACCGGCACGTCGCCCGCGCAGTTTGTGACGGAAGTGAAGCTGCAGGCCGTCGCACGGCGGCTACAGCAAAGCGACGATAAACTTGCGACGTTGGCCGCCGAGTTCGCGTTCGCGGATGCAAATCACCTGTGCAAGGTGTTTCGGCGGCACTACCGGACGAGCCCTGGCGACTATCGAAAGCAGTTTCGGTGAAGGTTCGGAGGCGGTTTCTGTCTGGCAAACCTGTAGTGGCGACGCCTGCGTCGCGGTCGATGCGCAGCGTCGATGTCTTTCGGCCGCGGGAGATTTCGGCTACGTCGCACCGCGACGCAGGCGTCGCCACTACCGGGACGCGTTCTCAGGCAACCCTGCAGTCTTTCGTCGCTGTTCGTGTAGCCACTTCAGCGCTTCGGGCATCGGCGTCATGTCGGGCAACGTGCGGCCATTGGGGTGGTCGCGGAACTGGGTCAGGTAGGACAGCGCCAGGAAGATCCGCGCCTTGGCGGTGGACGCGAGCGCCAGCGACTTCCGCAACGCCACCTTCGCTTGCGAGATGTGCCCGTCGCGCACGAACAGTCGGCCGGCGGTGTAGTAGACGCGGCCGATGCGCAGGTCGGCGCGGTCGCGCGTGACGAAGGCGTCGCCACCGTATTCGCGCAGGAACCGTTCGAGCACCATCGCGATTACCGTGCGCACGTGGCCGGTCTGGCGCGACAAATTTGCGTCGTGGCGGCGGCGCAGGCAGATCGGTTGGCCCACGGGCACGTACGCCGCCTCGCGACCGACGCGCAGGAAGAAGTCGACGTCCTGCGACGTGCGCAGGCGCACGTCGAACGGGCCGTGCCGACTCACCAGATCCTTGTGATAGCAGACGCACGACGGGTTCAGGAAGATCCGCTCGAAGAACTCCTTTGGCCCCGTTCGGCGGTCCTGGAACTGGCCGGTCAACTTGATCGTGCGGCCATCGGGCTCCAGCCGGTGGTAATAGCCGTGGAACACGAGACCGTCCGGGTTCCGGCGGATGGCATCCGCGTGGTGCTTCAGGGCATCAGGGAAAAGCTTGTCGTCGGCGTCCAGCATCACCAGCCACGGGTGTTGCGCCCGCGCGATGGCCGTGTTCCGCGCCGCCGCCAAACCACCGTTCGCCTGGTGGACGACCGTGACGCGCGGATCGTTCGCAGCCAGTTCGTCAGCAATCGCGCCGGACCGGTCGGTCGAGCCGTCATCGACGATGATGAGTTCCCAGTGCGCGTACGTCTGCGCCAGCACGCTGCGCACCGCCTCGGCGACGTACTGTTCGTAGTTGTAAACGGGGACGATGACGGTGAAGGTCGGTTCGCTCACGCGGTGCAAGATACCGAATGGCGCCCCCAACGTCTTCATGACGATCGAATTCGTCGGGGGCCAAGTCGGTTAGCCGCGAATGATGCTTCCAGCGCCGTTGAAGGGTGGAATCGGACGGGTAATGCAATAGTTGCAGCCGTGGATTTGGAGACGTCGGTGCGTTCCCCTATAGTTGCGCTCGTGCCGGAAACACATCGCAAATTGGGGATCTTCAAGCGACTGTCGCTCGGGTGGAAACTTTACCGCGAGTCGCAGCAACGCCGCGACGTTTATGAGCGCGACGACTACCGAATCGCCCACGGTTTGCGCCTGGCTTCCAAGGGCCTGACCGATCCGGGATCGGGCATCGTTCGCTTGGGATTGTCGGAACTGCGCGGCCAGGTCGTCCTACGGCAGGGGACGACCGACTTTCTCGTCGTGCGCGAGATCTTCGAACTGGGCTGTTACGACCCAATGCACCGCATGAACCTCCCGCGCGACGCGCGGGTGCTGGACCTCGGCGGCAACGTCGGGCTGGCGGCACGGTTTATCGACACGATCTGCCCCCAGGGGCGATTCGTCTGTGTGGAACCCGACCGGCAGAATGTCGAGCAGCTGCGCATCAACTGTCAGCCGATGATCGACGCCAATCGCCTGACGATCGTCGAAGGGTTCGCCGGCGCTACCGACGGCGTGGCCGCGATCGACCGCAGTGGTGGGGCGTGGGGCTTTCGCAAGTCCGATTCGACGAACGGCGACGGTGCCGACGGCGTGCCGGTCTACAGCATTCCGACGCTGCTGGTGCAGCACGGGTTTGACCGCGTCGATCTGCTCAAGTGCGACGTCGAAGGCAGCGAGGCCGAGATCTTCGCCGACTGCCGCTCGTGGATCGGGCGGGTGAAGAATTTGTTCGTCGAGACGCATCAGCCGTACACGCTGGAGCGCCTGTACGCCGACCTGCGGTCGAAGGGCGTTGCGTTCAAGGTGATCGACGAACGCCAACGCACGAAGGTGGGGACGACGTTTTTAACGCTGGACGGATAAAGCCCGATGGCCCGTACCACGGGCGGCCCGCCCGTGTCTTCAACATCCAAACGGCACGGGCGAGCCGCCCGTGGTACGAAGGGGGCAAGAGAGCGGAAATGATCGTTCTCGTACTTCCCCCCTTTCCCTCACACCCACTGGTTCCGCAGCACTTTCAGTTGCACCCAGTCGTCTTCGTTCAGGTAGAACGGGCAGGTGTCACCGAAGCCCACGATGCGTTGGAAGAAGCGCTCGGCCTCGTCTTCGATAAGGTCGCGGGGCACGCCGAGCTTGAGGCGTTGGACGTAGGAATCGTCCTCGCCGCTGGCGATGCGCAGCGCCTCGTCGCCACAGTGTTCGCGGACGAGGTGGGCGAGGCTGCGGTAGAACATCCAGACCGCTTCATCGGGCAGTGGGGGTGGCTGGCAGTGTCGGCGGAGGGCGTGCTGGAAGTAGCGCAGTTTCTGTTCCCACGTCAGGCTTGGGTTCAGCGCCAGCGTGATGTACTGGCCGACCTTGTACGCCTCGTGCATGTGCAGGTCGCCGATCTTGTCGGCCAGATGGACGCGCTTGGCGTAATAGATCTCCGGATGGCCGATCTCGGGTAGAGACGGCAATCGGGTGTGGTGCTCGGTCATAGGCACCTGCGTTTGCGACATGAGCTAACCGACGGCCCGACAGACGTGAGGGAGGCCGCCTCCGATGAAACAGTTTACCTCTTGGTGGCTCGCGGTGCACGGTTGGAATCAGAAATAGTTGTGAGTGTCAGTGGTCAGTTGTCTGTTCAATACGCAGATGTCCCTCGTTACGCTGAGAATGATGTTCAAGCCGCGCCACGCTATAACGTTCGCGAGCCGCTACAACGGACAGCTGACAACGGACCACTGACAAACCCCATGCCCTCCCCCTGGCTCATCTGGCAGTTGATCGACTCCGCGTTTCCCGCGGGCGGGTTGAGCCATTCGGCGGGACTCGAGGCGGCATGGCAGGCGGGGGAGGTTGGGCAAGATGTTCGCGCGTTTGTGCGCACCCATGTCGCGCAGCAGGGGCTGGCGATGGGCCCGTGGGTGCTGGCGGCACATCGTGAGCCGACCGCGTTCGCAACCCTCGATCGCGCGTGTGATGCGATGCTCACCAATCACGTTGCCAACCGGGCCAGTCGATCGCAGGGCCGGGCCATGCTTTCTGCGGTGGGGCGGGTCTTTGGCGCAAAGTCCTTTGTTCCGCTGGTGGCCAACACCGCAGCCGTCGACCAGCCGGCCCATCAGGCGCCGGTCTTCGGGGCGATCGGCGCGGGGCTGGGTGTTGCCGACGAGGTGATCGCGCGGGCGTTCTTGTTCGTGTCGATGCGTTCGGTCATCTCGGCGGCGGTGCGGGTGGGCATCGTCGGGCCGTTCGAAGGGCAGACGATACAACATGAGTTAGCCGACCACCTGGAGGCGGTGGCGCAGGGGGTGATTCGTCGTCCAACCGACGCCGCCTGCCACACCGCGCCGGTGCTGGAAGTGACGGGCGCGATGCAGGACAGGCTGTACAGCAGGCTCTTCGTCAGTTAAACCATGCCGCCGATGGCGACCCCTCTCGACCATACACACGACCGCTGGGACCACCCCGGCGACTACCGGTACCGCCCGAATCGCCTGCAGCGCGACTATTCGCGCCGGGCCTTTACGGTTGGCGTGGGTGGACCGGTCGGCAGTGGCAAGACCGCGCTCATGCTGGCGCTGTGCCGTGCGTTGCGCGACAAGGTCGAATTGTGCGCGGTCACCAACGATATCTTCACAAAAGAGGATGGTGAGTTCCTGATTCGCAACGAGGCTTTAGAGCCCGGGCGGGTGCGGGCGGTGGAGACCGGTGGCTGTCCGCACGCCGCCATTCGCGAGGACATCACGGCAAATTTGCTGGCGTTGGAAGAACTTCACGCCCGATACATCCCCCGGTTACTGTTAATTGAGTCGGGTGGTGACAACCTCGCGGCCCATTTCAGCAGGGAACTGGCGGATTTCTCGGTCTATGTGATCGACGTCGCCGGTGGTGACAAGGTGCCCCGAAAGGGCGGTCCAGGCATCACGCAGTCCGATTTACTGGTCATTAACAAGGTAGATCTTGCTGATGCAGTCGGAGCCGACCTGAACGTGATGGCGAAAGACGCGCAAAAAATGCGTGGTGATGGGCCAGTCGTATTTACCCAGATTCGCGCTGGTGTTGGCGTAAAGCCCATTGTCGACTACCTGATGGCCGCATTATGCGACACGGAGGGTCAGAGTGGCCGGCCTAGTGCCTAGAGACCGGGCAGTCAAGCTGACGCTGCCCGATAATGATGAGGCTGTTGAATTCACGGGCATGGAATTTACGTTTATAACGAGTGTTCCTTATAGTGGCATAAACTTTGTTTAGGACCGGTTGACCTCGGCACCGGATGTGTGGGCACATCCGGGTTCGGTGTAACGAACCGAAAACCGCTGATTGCAAATCATGACGTCTCCCAGCAAAAGGGAATCAATCCTTTTGGCCGAGGTTCGGCTGAGATGGCGTCGGGAATGGAAGCA
This sequence comes from Tepidisphaeraceae bacterium, assembly GCA_035998445.1. Classification (NCBI taxonomy): domain Bacteria; kingdom Pseudomonadati; phylum Planctomycetota; class Phycisphaerae; order Tepidisphaerales; family Tepidisphaeraceae; species Tepidisphaeraceae bacterium. The sequence continues at coordinate 10,256 of DASYHQ010000016.1, forward strand.
TCTTATGAAGGCATGGCAGAAGACGTTAGTGGCTCTCGGTTCGGTAATGACCCCCGCGGCCGCGATGGCTGCGGAATCCGATTCGCTGAGCCCGATGAGCCGGGCGCTGGCGGAGACGACTCCGTCGGTGAAGCTGCAGGAAGAGGCAGTGACCCCCAGCCGCGTGAGCGGTTTCGTTGGCACGACCGTGACCAACGCGTACATCTCGCGCTTCATCCTGTTGGAAAACCAGGGTGTGATCGTCCAGCCGTACGCCGAGCTGGACTTCTCGCTGTTTGAGGAGAAGGACGGGTTCGTCAAGAGCTCGTACATCTTCGCTGGCGTTTGGACCAGCCTGCACACGCACCACGAGACCACCGGCAACCTGCCCGGCTGGTACGAGTTCGACTGGTACGTCGGCATCGCCGCCGGCCTGCCGGGTGGCTTCAGCGCCAACCTGCAGTACGTCGAGTTCCTGTCGCCCGCCGACGCGTTCGGCAGCGCCAAGAACGTCATCCTGAACGTCGGCTTCGATGACGAGCCGTACCTCGATCAGTTCGCGCTCAAGCCCTACATCCAGCTCCTGTGGGAAACCGCCGGTAAGGCTGGTACGGGCGACGACGAAGGCGTGTACCTGGAAGTCGGCATCAACCCCAGCTACACCTTCTCCGAAGAAGGCGAGTACCCGCTGACCGTCAGCCTGCCGATCGCGGCCGGCTTCAGCCTCTTCAACTTCTATGAAGATGCGGGTGGCGCCGAGAACCGCTTCGGTGGCCTGCGCTTCGGCGTCGCCGCCGGCGTGCCGCTGGCCTTCATGAACGGCCAGGGCTACGGCGAGTGGAGCGCCTCGGGCAACGTCACCTACTGGATCTACGGCGATGGCGTCGAAGATGCCAACACCGTCGCTGGCGCCAACGACCCCGACGACACCTTCGGTGACCTCGTCGTCACCCTCGGTGTGCAGTGCAACTTCTAAACCCGACCTTCAACCACCGCCCTTAACCGGCCGGTGCTGAAGTCTGGTCGAAAACACAAGTGCCCGGCTCGAGGAACCCCTCGGACCGGGCACTTTTCGTTTGTACGAGTGCTCTTGATCGACCGCTTCAGCTTTACCGCTCTTCTGTAGGACAGGCATTCCTGCCTGTCTCTCCCCCCGTCTTTCCACAAGGGAAGACGAACCGCCTAGGGCAGGGCGCACCTTGCCGTAGCGTTTGGGTGCCACGGTTTGGTACTCCAAGCCGTGCTGGGTCGACGCAGCCTACACGGCTTGGAGTACCAAACCGTGGCACCCAGAGGTCAAGCCGCTACAGGAATACGTCCATTGCTCTAGACCCAGAGAACGCCGAGAAGATCATCCGTTCTGACTTACTCCGTCTGCCCCCGCGCCCTCCGCGGTTAACTCGGTGGTAGCGGTTGCTGGGTGGTATGTCGAAGTTCGCCCGCTCTGCGGTCGGGGCGTGGGGCTCTCATTTCATGTCGAGCGGTTGCCATTGAGGTGTGCCGGCTTGGCGGATGCAGTCTTCGATTCCGTCGACGGGCTCGTCCGAGTGCAGGTCGAACTTTCCACCGACGGTGGAGAGGAACACGACCGGCAGGTGGCCATGCTTGTCCTGAAAGCAGCGGCGCAGGGCGACGCGTTGCTGATCGGTCCACGGATGTTCCCCCTCCTCGCTGCTAACGCGGAGGACGCCGAACGGCCCGCGTGGGCCATGGATGATGGCAGCTTCGTAGGTCATGGGCGCACGTCCGACGTATTTTCTACAAAGTCATCGCGCCCGTCACAACGGAGGAAATCGCGCAGGGTCGCTTAAGTGACACCTGCGAACGGAAGACAGACGCGCTTAAGAACCGTCCCGGCGCGCAGCACCCATCCTGGTGCAGCGCCACCGGCATGGTCACCTAAGCGACCATGCCGGAGGAAGGGCGAATACGTTGTCACCACGGGGGAGCTAACTGTCCCACTAAGCGGCATCAGCAAGCGACCGGTCGAACAGGCTCTCAAACTTCACGCGCGGGAAGACGTCGAGCAGGCCACCGGCCGTCGCGTTCAGGATGCGTACGCCGCGCTCGTCGGCGAGCTGCTTGACCATGCGGTACTGGCGCCACAAAACCTGGTAATCCTTGAAGTACTCGTCGATGCCGCCGTTGAACCACTCGTTGTACCCGCCGCGGTTCAGGGCGTGTTCCTTCTCGTCGTAGAAGTGGGTGCTCTGGTTCAGGTGCAGAATCCAGTCGTGGTCGCAGCCGAGCAAATGGATCTCGCTGAAGCCCATGTAGAGGGCGGCGTACAGCGCCATGATCGTCACGCCCTGCGGGCTCTGCAGCGGGCGCGTGAGGTCGACACCGTGGGCCGCCATTGTATCCCACAGCCCGGTGCCGAGGCCCAGGTAGTGTTTGGCGCGATCGTCGAAGTGCCCGCCGCGCTCGTTTCGCTCGCGGTCGGCCAGGCCGAAGAACATGGTGGCGCCGGCCGTGCCGGCCGCCATCTCACCGAGCCAGGTCTGCCAACCGTCTTCCGTGATGGGCGCGTGATACGGCGCCACGCACCAGTAGGCGGGTTTGATGGTATTGCAGTCCTTGTGGACGAACAGGTTGCTGACGCCGATGACCTGCTCACCCTTCAGCAGGTGCAACGGCTGCTGCTTGATGCTTGGCCCCGTCGCCACGATGAAGCAACGCTCACCCGCATGGCAATTGCGCAACGCTCGGTTGGCTTCTAGCAGCGCGTGGTTCGTGACCACCTCCGGCGCCACCGCGGTGCGGCGGAGCTTCGCCCGGCTGGACTTCTCGCTGTCGTACACCTTCTTCACACCGTCGCCGAGCGCGCGCTCCGTTGCGCGAATGTCGCGCACGAGGCGCACCAGGCCCACCGGTTCCACCGACGCCGCCTGATCGCTGCCCCACATCGCGCGGTCGAGCGTGATGTGCCGTTCGACGAAGCAAGCCCCAACGCCCACCGCCGCCAGCGTGGTCGCCAGCCCCGTCTCGTGACCGCTGTAGCCCACCGGCACGTCGAACTCACGCTGAAGCGTGTTGATCATGCGCAGGTTCAGTTCCTCCGGCTTGCACGGGTAGGTGCTGGTGGCGTGGCAGAGCACCAGCTGTGAATTCGGGATGAGCGACACCGCAGCCCGGATCTCCTCCATCGTGCTCATGCCGGTCGACAGGATCAGCGGCTTGCCCGTGGCCACGAGCTTGCGCAGCAGCGACTCGTCCGTCAGCGATGCGCTGGCGATCTTGTAGCAAACCGGGTTGAAGCGTTCGATGAAGTCGACGCTCGGCTCGTCCCAGCAGCTGGCGAACCAGTCGATGCCGATCTCACGGCAATACCGGTTGATCTCACCGTACTGTTCCTCGCCGAACTCGACGCGGTGCCGGTAGTTCAGGTACGTCATCACGCCCCAGGGCGTCTCGCGCTTCAGGTCACGCTGTTCCGGCGGCACGCACAGCTCGGGCGTGCGCTTCTGGAACTTTACCGCGTCGCACCCGGCGAGCTTGGCCGTCTCGATCAACTTCTTCGCGACGTTCAGGTCGCCGTTGTGATTGATGCCGATCTCGGCGATCACGTACACGCTTTGATCGTGGCCAACGAGACGATTACCGATCTGGATGGTCTGGGACATAATTCCGCTTTCTCACAACAAAATTCGTTTGATTCGCCAGAAAATCGCGAGAATACGATGCATTCTCGACGGTCCGCGATCTTCGTGTATTCCTTCGCGCCTTCGTGACTCATTTCGCCCTACGCCGCCCGCAGCGCGTAGTACGCGTACAGCGATTCCGGTTGCAGCGTCACCGACAATGGTTCGAAACCCGCCTGCTCGACGATCGACCAGAACTGGTCGATGCGGTACGACGTGAACGTGACGGCAGACTGGTCATTGTATTCGCCGCTCTTACAGCGCATTTCCTTCGAACCGTCGTCGTAGCGGATCTGCACTAACGCGAGGCCGTACGGCTTGATCATCTGCCGCGCCAGGTTCAGCACTTGCACGCCGTACGCCTGGCTGGGGAAGTGCTGGAAGACCGCGGTCGACAAAAACAGGTCGAGCGGCTCGGTGACCTTCTCCAGCACCGCCGCGGGATCGATCGCGGGGATGTGGACGGGCTGAAACCCACCGAACGCCGCCGCGGTCAGTTGCCGGCCGCACTCCTGCAGGTTGGGCAACGAGATGTCGACCCCGATGAAGCGCTCCAGCCACGGCGCGAACGCCACTGCGTTGGCGCCACCGCCCGGGCCCCATTCCATCATCGTGCGCAGCGGCGTGCTGACGCCCGCCAGCCGCATCATCTTGCGCACCATCGCCAGGTGCTGCAGGCCGATCGACTGCCACGCGTCGTCACTGGCCCAGCGGCCCTGGCCGCGCCAGTGCGACATGTCACGAATCCATGGCCGGCGCTCACTGGCGGTCCAGTATTGGCCGGCGGTGCTCGCAATATCGAGGGGGATTTCGTTCAGCAGGGTCATCGGGTCATTCCCTTCATAATCAAATCGCACAGTTCGCGCACCGCGCCTCGGCCACCGACGTTCGACAATACGATTCGCGCTAGCGGCATCACGTCCGGATGCGCGTCGGCCACCACCACGCCGCACCCAGCCATCTGCAACGGGCCGGCGTCGTTCACGTCGTTCCCGATGTAGACGACGTTCGCAGCGTCGATCTGCCGGTCGGCCAACCATCGCGTCAGGTCCACAACCTTGTCCGGGCTGTTCTGCAGGCATTCGAGGCCCAACTTCGCGCACCGCGCCGTGACGACGGGATTGGCCTCCGTCGACAGCACGAGCATCGGCATGCCGGTCTTCTTCAGTCGTGTCAGGCCCATGCCGTCGAAGCGACTGCAAACGACGGCCTCGCGACCGTCCTGCATCACGACGACCCCGTTGTCGGTGAAGACACCATCGAAATCGAAGATGACGGCGTCGATCTTCCGCGGAAGGAGGGCGAGGCGATCGTCGCCCTGGCGCGCCCGCAGCATTGCTTCAGCGATTCGTAGGTCCGTCGCGTCGTCAATCTCCATGCAACGCTCGGGCGGCATCGCGTGCGTGACGGTCTTGCCGAAGAAGCGGTGCTTGGCCTGCAGGAAGCCGCTCGTGCGCATCGCGTAGACCGCGCCGGTCTCCAACCACTGCGGCTCGCGATCCTGGCGACGCGGGCGGGTGCGCTTGTCGTGGTTGATGCCCGTGGCCTCGCCGTCGTCAGCAACGTTCCAGATGAAATAGTGAAAGTCGCGGACGGCCAGTGCGCTGTCGGCGTTACGGTCGCGCAACGCGCTCACCACACCGTCGATGTCTTCACCGATCGTCAACGGTGACGTGCATTGCAGGAACGCCGTGATCGCGGGTTCGTACTGCTCGTGTTCTTTCAAATGGCCCAGCACGTGCAGGAGTGCGGACTCGGACGACGCCGTGTCACCACTGATGTCGGCAGGGCGGTGGGCCACTTCAGCGCCGTATCGCTTGGCGACGGCGGCGATCTCGGCGTCGTCAGTAGAGACGACGACGCGCGATACCGTCCTGGCGGCCTTGGCGGCCATGATCGTCCACGCGATCAACGGCAGGCCCGCGACGGGCAGCACGTTCTTGCGCGGTAAGCCCTTCGAGCCACCGCGCGCGGGGATGATCGCCAGCACGTCGTTGTTCACGCCGCCACCTTGGCCGTCATGGCCTGTTCGAGCCGGTCTAGCTCCGCCAACACGCGAGCGCCCTCATTACCGTCGATGTTGCGCGAGACCGCACCGCGGCGCGCAACGCAGGTGATCGTCTCGTCCGCCTGCACCATTTGCAGGCCCGCCTGGCAGAGCGTGGCGTTCAGCGTGGCCTGGGTGAAGTGCCACAAGTGCGCGTTCTGCAGATAGGTCAGCAGATCACCGTCGTAACCACTACGAATGTTGAGGATGCCGGGCAGCTCGATGTGCAGGATGCCGTCGGTCGCCAGCAGGCCGCGCAGCGATCGGCAAAAGCCGACCGGGTCGGCGGTGTGTTCGAGCACGTGCGAGAGGATGATCAGATCGAACGGCTCCTCGTTCGCCAGCGTCTCGAAGCCACCGGTGCGGACGTCGAGGCCAATCGCACGGCCCCGGCCGGTGAACTCGTCGCCCCAGTCGCAGCCAACCGTTGCACAGCCGTCGAACTTGAATGCGACCAGTGTGCCGCCCATGCCGCAGCCGACGTCCAGCACGCGCGCGTTGCGCGGTAGGTTGGCACGGTGACGTTCGAAGAGACGCTGGCCATGCTTAATCTGTTCGGTGAGAAACCACGGCTGCGAGAATCGCACGGGGCGGTACAGGTTGCGGTAGTGCTGCGTGTAGAACGTGCGCAGGTAGTCGTCGCTGTAGTACGGGTCGCTGCGCATCAGGCCGGTGTTGAGCGATAGCACCGTGCGCAGTGGCAGGCCATAGCGATCGGTCTCGGCGATGACGACGTCGGTGTCACCCCCCAGGAAGCACGGGTTCGCGACAGCCGTCGCCCGGCCGATCAGCACGTCGTTCAACACCGCATCGCGAACAGCGCAGTTGTTGACGTGGACGCAGTTGGCATCACCAGCGTGCGGGAACGTCAACCGGGCGAAGCGCGGCTGCTCATCAGCGAACAGCCAGCCGTGTCGAATCGCGATGTCGCGGGTCGTGCTCATGGGTATTACGCCACCGCTTTCGTGGTGATGTTGCCGTCGATCGCTTGGGGCAGTCGCTCGGCCATCAGGTTCAGCAATCGGCGCGAGGTGTTCGTGTAGCTGGCGCGGTTGATCATCGTTGCGCGCATGCTGCGGGCGACGCGCAATCGCTCGGCGTCGTCATTCAGGTATCGCGACAGTTTCTCGGCGCAGTCGGCGGACGAGCGGAACGCGATGTCGCCGTACTCCGGCCAGATGCTGCCCGCGGCGACCATAAAGTCGCTGTCCGCATGGGCGGCCGTCACGTCGTACAGCTTGAAGCCGCAGGTCGCGAAGTCGGAGCCTTCGAATGACAGCACGTTTTGCACGAGCGTTGCGAGGTCCGCATCCGTGGCCGTTTCGCGTGACAGTTGCGCATCGTTCGTGATGTTTCGCGCAACGCAGGCGTTCCATAGGGCAACGTAATGCGCGCCCACCGCGTCTCCCTGACTGTAGCGGGCCAGGAAGAACGCGCCACCTGCCAGCCCGTCCAGCAGCCGTTGGTGGACTGCGCCGAACGGGGTGATCTGAAGGTTGATCGTGCTGGCGCCGTAGATGCTGGCCAGTTGCGATGCGTTGTCGGCGACGCCGCGGGCGAAGCGCTTGAAGTACGGGTGGTTCTCCCACCCGCGGCCGTACAGGTGAAGGTTGACACCGCTGTCGGCCACCCACTTCAGCGACGTGTGGCGGAAGAGCGCGTTGGCGATCGGTTGGCTGAAGAAGTGCTCGATCGTCGGCAACTGGCTGGCGGGCACCGACAGGCCGAGCGACGTTGCCGTCTCGTTGATGATTCGCCGAATGGCTGCGTCCACGAGCACGTCGCCACCACCTTCGTAGTGGGCGCGCATGCATTCGAACACCTCGGTCATCAGCCGTTTCGATTCCGGCTGCGCGATCTGTTCCAGCTGCTTGGCCAGCAGTGTTTCGGCGGGCGTGCTGTGGTGGCTGACGAACGACGCGTCGCACGCGAAGCGCGCCCGCTCGGCATCGCTGATCGCAGCGGTGCTGAAGCGATGTTCGTTCACACCAATCGGCGCGGGCAGGAAGCGATCAGCCGGGTAGCCGTGGTTCTGCGACAAATGCAGTCGACCGAACCCAAGGCAGAAGTCGAGCGGCCCCTGGGCGGCGCCGGCGGCGGGGTTGAAGATATTCGGCAGTCGGTCCTGCACCCACATCGCCACGGGCACACCGGCGGGCAGGCCGGCGTATTCGGCGCGGTAGTGATCGATGATGACGATGAGGTCGGGCCGGAACGCTGCGACATCGCCCAGGTAGACGACGTTGTTGTTCGTGTGGAAGTCGGCCGCCTCGATGACCAGCTTGGTCTCGTGACCCAACGCGCGGAAGCTGGAGAGCCAGTCGCGCATCGAGTGCTGCAGGAACGTCGTGTAGCGGCTGGTGATGCCCAGCACGCGCAGCTTTTCACCTTTGGCGATGCGGCCGGCGATGTCGGTGGTCGTGTTGCCCGGATAAATGCTTTGCAGCTTCGCAAGTGTGCGCTTCAGCGTCGCGTCCCACTCGCGCAGCACACCGTTGTAGATGGTGTCGGCACTGGCCAGCGCAGCGTTGCCGCTCTGCCAGATCGCCGGCTCGACCGTAAGCGACAGCCGGGGCAATGGTAGACGAGGGTCGGCGGTCAGCGTGTCGCGATACCGCGCGGCAGCGTCGCGGCCGGCGAAGATCATCACGCGCGGGTCGGCCAGCAGATCGGTCCAGTTTTGAAAGTGCAACGCCGCCCAAAGACGCGTCACGTCGTGACACAAAAAATACATCGGCGGGCGATGCATCGGCAGGGCGCTCTTGCATTCCAACTTGTGCAGCGCGTCCCAGATCCAGCCCTGGTCGATGCCGGCTACGGTCACCGGTTCGGTGCATTCACCGGTCGGAAACAGCTTGGCCACCACCTGGGCCGCTGCGACGGGCGGCACGGGATTGGGCAGGGGTTGCAGCGCGTTGTCGACCGCCCGGCCCAGCAGCACCTGGTTGCCGGCGGTGGTCAAAAAGTAGGGCTCAGCCGGCGCGGCGGCGTCGATGGCGTCGGCGAGGTTGCCGTCGCGCAACCGCAGCGCCTCGATGTTCGCAGCGTACTGCGGGCGAAGCATCGCCAGGGGCGTCCACGGTTGCGGCTGGTTCGGATTCGACATGCGTTGATGACCCACTTCAGGCGGCAAAGCAACCGCTCCGAAATATTCATCGGCGGGGAGGGGCGATCGGCTGTAGATTTTTATCGGACGAAGAGGGGGTGGCTAATGCTCGCGGACCGAAATCGATCCATCATGACTAACGGTGAGAGTTAAGTGTCCTGCATCTATCAAGATCAAGCCGGGAGTCCGAAAGCCGATTGCCACGCCACCTGCCGGAGACTGCCCCTGCGATACCAAGCGATAAGTAACACTGCCTTCACCCATGAAGCGAACCCAACTGCGCTCGGCTGTGCCCGGTGGAATCGGCCCGATTCTGTGCGTGTGTCCCAAAGGATCCGTGAGAACAACCATATCGATGATTTGAGGCGAGTGATTGTGAATCGTGACGTGCGTTCTTTCGACCAGCCAAAGACATGCTGCGGCAGCAGGGAAATTTGCCAGCAGGATGAGAAATGGCGTCAGTGACCGGCGCCACTTGTTCTTGGGGGCATAGGAACTGCCGACATACATGAGGAGCGCAAACAGTCCTACGAGTACGATGAATGGACCAGCAAACAGTGTTAGAGCTCCGATGACTTGGAACGAGGCGTGCCGATGTAAGGTGAAGAGACCTGCGACGAGCGTTCCAGTAATCAGGGGCAGCAGGCCACAGATCAAAGCAACTTGAGGATAGACATTGAGTCGAACATGGTTACTAACTGAGGAATCCGCGTAGCCGAGCGGACTCGGGGAGGGCCGTGATTCTTGTTGATCGACCGATGGTGGTTCCATGTCGATAGTAAAACCATTGCGTACGATTCGGGTCGCAGTTCGGAACCAGCCTCACCTAGCCTCTCCCGGAGTACCGGGAGAGGGATCGGAGGGAAATTATGCACCGTACAACTCGCTCGCCTTGCGTTTCAGGTGGTTCAGCAATGGCTCAGATGATAGCGGCTGCCCGGTGATGCGTTGTACGAGTTCACCGGCGGTGTGGGTCTTGCCTTGGCTGTGGATGTGCTGGCGCAACCAGCCGAGCAGCGGGGCGAAGTCGCCGCGTTCGAAGCCGGCTTCCAAGTTGGGGATGTCGAGCTTCGCCTGCTCGTAGAACTGGGCGGCGTAGAGGTTGCCGAGGGTGTATGTGGGGAAGTAGCCGATCGCGCCGCCGGGCCAGTGGACGTCCTGCAGGCAGCCGCGGGCGTCGTCGGGTGGGATGATGCCGAGGTATTGCTGCATCTTCGCGTTCCAGGCGGCGGGCAGGTCGGCGACGGGAAGGTCGCCGCTGAGCATGGCGGTTTCGAGTTCGAAGCGCAGCAGGATGTGCAGGTTGTAGGTCGCCTCGTCGGCCTCGGTGCGGATCAGGCTGGGGCCGATGTGATTGACGGCGAAGTGCCACTGGTCTTCGGTCACGTCCGCCAGCGTGTCGGCGAAGAACGTCTTCACCATCGGGAAAAAGTGCCGCCAGAATGGGCGGCTGCGACCGACGAGGTTCTCCCACAAACGGCTCTGGCTTTCGTGGATGCCCAGCGACACGTACTCGCCGCGCGGCGTGCCGAAGTGGCCGCTGGGCAGTCCTTGGCTGTAGAGCGAGTGGCCCGTCTCGTGCAGCGTGCCGAAGAAGCCGTCGCCGAACCAGTTCTCGTAGTAGCGCGTGGTAATGCGGCTATCGCCCGGGCCCAGGTCGGTGCTGAAGGGGTGGACCGACGTGTCCAATCGCCCGGCGGAGAAGTCGTATCCGATCGCGGCGGCCGCGGCGCTGGCGAGTTGCTCCTGCAGGGGAACGGGGAACGTGCGGGTAAGGATCTCGTTGGGCGCCTTCCGGCCCGAAGCCGCGATGCGGCCGACGATGTCGACCAACTGCCCGCGGAGGTGCTCGAAGACGATTGCGAGGTCGGCGGCGTTGGCGCCGGGCTCGTACTCGTCCAGCAGCGCGTCGTACGGCGACTGACCGGGCGTCGCGACGCACGCGGCCTCCTGACGCTTCAGGTTCAGCATCGTCGTGAGCCACGGTGCGAACTGGGCAAAGCTCGACTTCGCCCGCGCATCTGCCCAGGCATGCTCGGCCAGCACGGCGGTCTCGGCGAGTTCCTGCACGAGCTTCGTCGGCAGCCTCGTTGCGCGGTCGTACGCCCGCCGGGTGTGACGTACGTTGACCGCGGCGTCACCGTACGGCTCGGCGGTGACGACGGTGGACGCCTCCAACTCCGCCAGCCATTCGCCAATCTGCGGAGCGGTGAAACGCTGGTGGGTTAGCTTCGCTAAGACGGAAGTTTGATTCGCCCGATGCGGCGCGCCCTTCTGCGGCAGGTGAGTACGCTCGTCCCAACCCAGGACGGAACCAATGGTGCCGAGAAGGGCAATCTCGCGGAGTTCGGTGAGCAGTTGGTTATAAATAGAAAAAGTCGACATACCTTTAGGTATGGCGACTTCTGAGGTCGGCGTCAATCGTGTACACGGCGAGAACCCGTTCGCCGCGTACGTTTGCTGCACACGATCACTTGCCAGTATCGCGATAGCTGACTTGCTTCAGGTTGTGAGCCCGGTCGAGTCCCTCATTGATGTTGATAGCTGCATTCGTGGTTCGGCTCTTATTCGCGACCGCAAAGGTCTCAACGTGACCGTCGGCGAAGGCGACGACCGTGTTGACTCCGTGCCGATAATTAACGGTGCCGCCCGGTGTGTTTGTGTGACCGGGCTCCCCGTTATAAAAACGCTCCCACTGATTGCCATTAGTTACATCCGCAAAGATGATTACGTTGGCTGGCTGCCGAATGCTGGTGAACTTTTGCTTGTAACGCTCCATCCACCCGGTCCAGGTTCGGGAGATGCCATTGCCCCGACGCATGTTGTACCCGATACCGAGGTTCGGCCGGTTCTGGTCGCGTACGTACGCCGGGCAATAATATGCGCCGCCGGTGTTATCTCGTTGATTATACGTCGCACGGTTGCCGAGGTATTTCCCCAAGTATTGCCGGTGGTACCAATGTACCTGGTGGGACGCAACCGTGCTTTCCTCCGGATAGACGTTGCGACCGTCCACTGGCGCCCATCCCTTAAACTCATTCACGTAGAGCTGCATCGCCTGCATGACCTGCCGGTGGTTCGCCATGCACTGCGTCTGAACCGCTGCGATCCGGGCCTTGGAAAGCGCAGGCATTAAGATCGAGATCAGCAGCGCGATGATCCCGATGACCACGAGCAGTTCGACGAGCGTGAAACCCTTGGGCTGGGTGCGTCGCATGGGCAGATCCTCTCGTTACTAAATCGATCCGTGACGTGGGCAACTTCAGGCGAAACTCACGGGGTCATTAGGACCCGAATGGTGAGCATCGCTTCGGTTGACTAACTATACGCTTGCCGCGCTGTCGAATTGCGAAATATGCCTGCCGTTTTGCGACATTCTGGTGAGGTCGCTTGAGGTGGTAAGGCATCATAGCATGCCCGCGGACGGGTTTTGTAATTCCACCTGTGAAACACTACGATTGCGGGGCTGGAAACGAAGGAAAATTTTTATGGCCAACTCCGCAGACCCCTTACGTGAAAAATTCCGCCCGCAGACCGACGCCGCGCTAGAGCAAGAGCTCGATGCGGCCTTTGCCGGCCTCTCCATGGACGACCTGCTCAGCCAGGACGCCGCCGCCCCGGCGCAGTCGGGTGGCGGGACTCCGGCGACCACGTCGCAGGGCAAGCAGGTGCGCACCGGCCGGATCGTCTCGATCGGCAAGGAAGACGTCTTCGTCGACCTGGGCGGTAAGAGCCAGGGCGTCGTGAGCATCCTGCAGTTCGAGGACGTCGAGCCGGTAATCGGCCAGGAGATGGAGTTCATCGTCGACCGCTACGACCAGCGGGAAGGCCTGCTCGTCCTGAACCGCAAGGGGGCGGCCGCGACTAACGTGTCGTGGGAAAACCTGGACGTCGGGCAAGTCGTGGAGGCGACCGTCACCGGCGTGAACAAGGGTGGCCTCGAGTGCGACGTGAAGGGCATGCGCGCCTTCATGCCGGCCGGGCAGGTCGACATGTACTTCAACCCGGATCTGTCGACGCTGGTGGGCCAGAAGTTCACCGCCGAGGTGACGAAGTTCGAGCGAGAGGCGAAGAACCTCGTGCTGAGCCGCCGGGTGATCCTGGAGCGCGAGAAGGAAGAGAAACGCAAGGTCCTGATCGAAGAACTGGCCGAAGGGCAAGTTCGGCGCGGGGTTGTCCGCAACGTTCTGGATTTTGGCGCGTTCGTTGACTTAGGGGGCGTCGATGGCCTGCTGCACGTCAGCGAGATGACCTTCAAGCGCGGCGTGAAGCCGAGCGAGGTCGTCAAGGCCGGCGACGTGCTCGACGTGAAGATCACGAAGTTCGACAAGGAAACCGGCAAGATGTCGCTCAGCCTGAACCAGGCGCGCGGCATCGACCCCTGGGCCGAGGCGGCCTCGAAGTACGGCATCGGCACCACCGTCACCGGCCGGGTGACCAAGCTGGAAAGCTTCGGCGCGTTCATCGAGGTCGAAGAGGGCTTCGAAGGGCTGCTGCCGATCAGCGAGATCAGCTTCAAGCGCATCCGGCACCCAAGCGAGGTGATCAAGGAAGGCGACACCGTGAAGGTGGTCGTGCTGTCGATCGACCCCGCGGCGCGGCGGTGTTCGTTCAGCATGAAGCAGGCGGGCCCGAACCCGTGGTCGACGATCGACGAGCGATACGCGCCGCACTCGGTAATCGAGGGCACGGTGACGCGCGTGGCCGAGTTCGGGGCGTTCGTGGAACTGGAACCAGGGCTGGAAGGGCTCGTGCACATCAGCGAGCTGTCCGACCGCCGAGTAAGCACGGCTAGCAGCGTGGTGTCGCCGGGGCAGGTCGTAAAGGTGCAAGTGATGGAGATCGACAAGGACGCCCGGCGGGTGTCGCTGTCCTTGAAGCGCGCCAGCGAAGGCGCCCGCAGCGCCACCGCACGCGGCGAGGTCGCGGTGCCGACGCCCGCGGCACCGATCAGCAAGAAGAAGCGCCCGCAGTTGCGTGGTGGGTTGGATCACTAAAGCTGAAAGTGGTCTTCAACCACTTGGCCCCGGCTCGCCGGTGGCGCGATGTTCAAAACGAACGATGACGTGACGTTGGATGACGTGGTACGAAGCGTCTGCCGACGAGTGACGCGCACGGTGGGCAGGCCCACCGCGATATGGCTTTTCAAAGGAGCGTGAGGCATGGGCAGGTCGCTACGGATTGTGAAATGGTCGATCTGCACCGTCCTGAGTGCCGCATGTTCCATGTCGTTCGCCGCCACGCCTGCCGAGGTGGACGCGTCGTTGGAAAAGGCGAAAGCGTACCTCTATTCGGTTCAATCGCCGGATGGCACGTGGGAGGCGGCCGCCGCGCCCACTGATCCCAAGAGGGCACAGAGCGCCTTGGGCGGCCAGTTCAGCGGTGCCACGGCGCTAAACGTCTATGCGTTGCTGTCGGCCGGTGAGAAGGCCAGCAATCCGAAGCTGGAGCGGGCGATCGAGTTTTTGAAGAAGACCGACACGCTCGGCACGTACGCGCTGGGCCTGCGTTGTCAGGTCTGGCTGATGCTGCCGCAGACGCCCGAAGTGAAGTCGCGGATGCAGAAGGACGTGCAGGTCCTGCTGCGCACGCCGCGCACGCAGGGCAATGCGCAGGGGATGTACGACTATACGTTCGACAAGGGCAACGCCTACAGCCACAGCCGCGCGCAGTACGCCGTGCTGGGCATCTGGGCCGCCGAGCGGGCGGGCCAGCGCATTCCTGAAGGCTATTGGCCGGTGACGGAGCGGGCGTGGATCCGCAACCAGGACCCGAACGGGGGTTGGACATACATGCACCCGTCCGACACCAAGTATTCGACCACGCCCGGCATGACCGCCGCTGGCGTGGCGACGCTGTTCATCACGCAGGACTACGTCCACGCCAACGCGGGCGCACTCTGCCGGGGCAACGTCGACAGCCCGGCGATCACCAAGGGCATGGAGTGGATGGCGGCCAACATGGACAAGGTCGCGACCGACAAGAGCTACGACCGGGATTTTCCCTATCCCACGCTGTACGCGGTCGAACGCATCGGTGTCGCGGCGGGCGTGAAGTACATCGGCGGCGTCGACTGGTATCAGAAGGGCGCCGACTGGCTGCTGAAAAAGCAGGGCAAGAGCGGCTCCTGGAGTGGAACCGGGATCGGCACGGGGGCGCCGCACCAGAACACCGCCTTCGCCATGCTCTTCCTCGCCCGCGGTCGCGCGCCGCTGGTGATGAACAAGCTCGACTACTCGACCGACCCGGCCAAACCCGCCGCGTGGAACCAGCGCCCGCGCGACGTCGCCAACGTCGTCCGCTGGATCAGCACC